>NZ_CP059185.1:0-18941 GCF_014251315.1 Blattabacterium cuenoti
ATGGATAATGAAGCTTTAATAGATTCTTTTTCAGATTTTAAATATGAAAAAAATATAGATAGAGTGAGTCTTATGGCTATATTAGAAGAATCTATCCGATGTGTTCTAAGAAAAAAATATGAATCATCAAAAAATTACGATATCATTGTAAATCCAGATCAAGGTGATTTAGAAATATGGAGAAATCGGATAGTAGTGGAAGATGGAAAAGTAAAAGATACAAATAAGGAAATAGAACTATCTATAGCTAAAAAAATAGAACCCGATTTTGAAATCGGAGAAGAAGTTACAGAAAAAGTAGAATTACAATCTTTAGGAAGAAGAGCCATTTTATCTCTAAGACAAAATTTGCTCTCTAAAATTAATGAATATGATAATACAAATATTTATAAAAAATTTAAAAATAAAATAGGAGAAATTATTAATGTAGAAGTCTATCATATTTTACCGAAACAAATAATTATGAGAGATGATGAACAAAATGAAATGGTTTTACCTAAGCAAGAGCAAATTCCAAGTGATTTTTTTAGAAAAGGAGATCCAGTTAGAGCCTTAGTTAAACGAGTGGATTGGAAAGACAGTAAACCTTTTGCAATTCTTACCAGAAAAGACGAATCTTTTTTAGAAGAACTTTTTAAAGTGGAAATTCCAGAAGTTTCTGATGGTTTAATTACAGTCAAAAAAGTAGCACGAATTCCAGGAGAAAAAGCTAAAGTTGCTGTAGAATCTTATGATGATCGTATTGATCCAGTCGGAGCTTGTGTGGGTATGAAAGGTTCTAGAATTCATCCTATTGTTAGAGAATTAAAAAATGAAAATATTGATGTAATCAATTATACCTCTAATATACAATTATATATAACACGATCTTTAAGTCCTGCTAAAGTTTCCATGATGGAAGTTAATGAAGAACATAAATATGTTAATGTGTATGTAAAAATTGAAGAAATATCGAAAGCAATTGGAAAAGGAGGTCAAAATATCAAACTCGCTAGTCAATTAACCGGATACAAAATTCATATATTCAAAGATTATCCTTATGAAGATGATGTGGAATTAACAGAATTTTCTGATGAAATAGAACCAGAAGTTTTAGAAAAATTTCATAAAGTAGGTTTAAACACAGCAAAATCTGTTTTAAACTACAATAAAAATGATTTAAAAAAACGAACTCATCTTGAAGAAAAAACTATAAATAAAATATTTTCCATATTGCGGAAAGAATTTGAAGAAGAATTAAATATAAATCCATAATTTTTTTCTTTCTAATGTTTTTGTTATTAACATAATACATTTTTATATATGACTGATAAAATCAGATTAAAAACAGTATTAACCAAATTTAATGTTTCCTTACAAAGAGTAATTAGTTTTTTACAAAAAAAAGGAATTCAAGTAGAAAATAATCCTAATGCAAAAATAGAAGAACAAGTATACAAATTTATTGTTCGAGAATTTCAAACTTACAAGGAAATACGAGATGCTTCTGAAAAAGTTTTTTTGCAAAAAAAAATGGAAAAAGAGAAAATAAAAGAAGAATTATTAAAATCAAAACATATTCATAATCACAAAGTTATACGAGATAAATCAGAAAATTTAATTGAATTCAAAAAAATAGATATTGAGATATTAGATAAAAAATATGGGAATAAGGAAGAAAAAAAAAATAATTTACATCAACATAAAGAAAAAAAAATAGAAAATAAATTTAAAAATCATAAACCTGAACATATTGATACTATTTATCAGAAGTTAGATGGGGTCATGTTAACAGGAGATAGAATAGATCTATCTCAATTTGAAAAAAAAAGAACGAAATCAGAAATTCGAAAGAAACGAAAAAGAATTAAAAAAGAAATTCTTATTGAAGAAATAAAGAATATTTCTCCAGTAAAAAAACAAAATAAAGAAAAAAAATTCAATAAACATTCTAACGAAAAGAAAATAGATAAATCGAAAAACAAAAAAAATACACAAAAATCGATAATTACTGATGAACAAATCAAAAAACAAATTAAAGAAACTTTAGAAAAGTTATCTTCCAAAGGAATAAAATCAAAAGCTTCAAAAATTAGAAAAGAAAAACGTCAGTCTAAAAAAGAAAAAAGACTTTTGCAAAATGAAATAGAAAATAAAAAAGAAGAAAAAATTCTTAAACTAGCTGAATTTACTACAGTAAATGAATTAGCATCTATGATGAAAGTAAATGCTACTGATGTGATTGTTTCTTGTATGTCTTTAGGAATTATGGTTACTATGAATCAGAGATTAGATGCAGAAATATTAACTTTAGTAGCAGATGAGTTTGGATTCGATGTAAAATTTGTTGGACTGGATTTAGAAGAGGCGGTTCAAGATGATAAAGATTTAGAGGAACATTTAAAACCTAGATCTCCCATTATTACTGTAATGGGACATGTGGATCATGGAAAAACATCTTTGTTGGATTATATTAGAAATGCTAATGTCATTGCTGGGGAAGCAGGCGGAATTACTCAACATATAGCAGCTTATAGTGTAGAATGTTCCAATCATCAAAGTATTACTTTCTTAGATACTCCAGGTCATGAAGCTTTTACTGCTATGCGAGCAAGAGGAGCGCAAATAACAGATATCGCAATCATAGTTATTGCAGCGGATGATAAGATTATGCCACAAACGAAAGAAGCTATTAGTCATGCTCAAGCGGCTAACGTTCCTATTCTTTTTGTTTTCAATAAAATGGATAAATCTGATGCAAATTCCGATAAAATTAGAGAACAATTAGCTAATTTAAATTTTTTAGTCAAGGAATGGGGTGGAAAATATACTACTCAAGAAATATCAGCAAAATTGGGATCTGGAATCGAAGAATTATTAGAAAAAGTTCTTTTAGTGGCAAAATCTTTAAATTTAAAAGCTAATCCAAATAAGCCTGCGATAGGAACAGTAATAGAAGCTTCTCTAGATAAAGGAAGAGGATATATCACAACCTTACTTTTGCAAGGAGGAACATTAAAAGTAGGAGATTATGTTTTAGCAGGAAGTCATCATGGAAAAGTAAAAAATATTTTAGATGAACGAGGTAAATCTCTTCCTTCAGCAGGACCATCTCAACCTATTACTATACTAGGATTAAATGGAGCTCCTACTGCGGGAGATAAATTCAAAGTATTTAAAGATGAAAAAGAAGCTAAACAATTGGCGTCTAGAAGAGAACAATTGCAAAGAGAACAAAATATACGAGCTCAAAAACATTTGACATTAGATGAAATAGGAAGACGTATAGCATTAGGTGATTTTAAAGAATTGAAAATTATTATTAAAGGAGATGTAGATGGATCAGTGGAAGCTATTGCTGATGCTCTTCAAAAATTATCTACAAATACTATTGTAATCAATATTATTTATAAAGGAGTTGGTCAGATTACAGAATCTGATGTTTTGTTAGCAAGTGCTTCAGATGCTATTATTATAGGATTTAATGTTCGTCCTAATATTGGTGCTAAGAATATAGCAAAAAAAGAAAATATAGAAATACGAACTTATTCTATTATATATGATGTAACCAATGATATTCAAGAAGCTATGGATGGAATGTTATCCCCAGAAATCAGAGAAAAGATATTAGGAAATGCTGAAATTAGAGAAATTTTTAAAATCCCTAAAACAGGAACTATAGCTGGATGTATGGTCATAGAAGGGAAATTATCACGTCAATCAAAAGTAAGATTGATCAGAGAAGGGATTGTTATTCACAATGGAGAATTTACATCTCTAAAACGTTTTAAAGAAGATGTTAAAGAGGTTTCTAAAGGATATGAATGTGGGTTAGGAATAAAAAATTATCACAATTTAAGATCTGGAGATATTATAGAAGTTTATGAAGAATTATCCGAATATAAAAAAAACTAATAAAATATAATGTATAGAACACATAATTGTGGAGAATTGAGTTTGAAAGATATTGAAAAAAAAGTGATATTATCTGGATGGATTCAAAAAATAAGAAATTTAGGATCTTTATTTTTCATAGACATTAGAGATTATTTTGGCATCACACAACTAATTGTTTCTAAAAAATCAGTAAAAGAAAATTTTTCTTTGGAAAAAGAATTTCTGATTAAAGTAGAAGGAAAAGTAGTAGAAAGATTATCTAAAAACTACAATATTCCTACAGGAGAAATCGAAATTTTGGTATTCCATATAGATTTATTAAACTCATCTTTATTTCCTCCTTTTACTATAGAAAATAAAACAGATGGAAATGAAGAAATGAGAATGATTTATCGATATCTTGATATTAGAAGAAATCCCATTAAAAATAATTTGATAATTCGTCATAATTTGGTTTTAGAAACTCGTAATTTTCTTTCTAAAAATGGATTTTTAGAAATAGAAACTCCTGTATTAATTAATGATACTCCAGAAGGAGCTAGAAGTTTTGTTGTTCCTTCTAGAACACATCCTAATAAATTCTATGCATTAGCTCAATCTCCACAATTATTCAAACAATTATTGATGATAGGAGGAATAGACAAATATTTTCAAATTGTTAAATGCTTTAGAGACGAAGATTCTCGCTCTGATAGACAAATAGAATTTACACAAATAGATTGTGAAATGTCTTTTGTAGAAGAACATGATGTATTAGTATTTTTTGAATATTTTATTAAACATATTTTCAAAAAAATTAAGAATATTCAATTAGATTCCTTCCCTCGTATTTCTTATTCTGATGCTATAAAAATGTACGGAACGGATTCCCCTGATATTCGTTTTTCTATGTCTTTTGTAGAATTGAATGATTTAGTTAAAATCAAAAACATTTCTTTATTGAAAGAACAAGAATTCGTGATAGGAATTAAAATTAAAAAATGTCATGACATACATAATAATGATAAAATAAATTGTTTTTTGAAAACAATAGAAAATAAGAATTTTTTTTGGATAAGATATTTACATAATCAAACTTTACTTTCTTCTAATCAAAATTTTTTAAACGAAAAAATTTTAAAAATTTTTGTAAAATATTTTAAAGCTTTACCCGGTGATTTATTATTTTTTTCTTACGGAAAAAAAATAAAAACTAGAAAAGAACTTGGAAAAATACGATTAAAAATAGCAGACTTTTTTAATCTAAAAGATCCTAAAATTTTTAAACCTTTGTGGATTACAGATTTGCCACTCTTAAAATGGGAAGAGAGATCGAAAAAATATAAATCTGTACATCATCCATTCACCAGCCCGAAAGAAGAAGATATTCATTTATTGGAAAAATGTCCAAAAAATATTCGTTCTAAATCTTATGATTTAATTATAAATGGAGTAGAAATCGGAAGTGGATCTATACGTATTCACAATAAAAACATACAAAATCTAATTTTTAAACATTTGGGATTTTCTAAAAGAGAAATAGAATCTAGATTCGGTTTTTTTATAAAAGCTTTTGAATATGGAGTTCCTCCTCATGGAGGGATTGCTTTTGGATTAGATAGATTAGTTAATATTTTGGAAGGAAATAAAAACATAAAAAATTTTATTGCTTTTCCAAAAAATAATTATGGAAAAGATTTAATGATAAATGCTCCATCTTTATTGGAAAAAGAAAAATTAAAAGAGTTACATTTTCGTTAAGTGATTTTGATATCGTAAACAAGATTGATGATATACAGAAATAGCTTCTTTTCTATCCTTCCAATTTCCTATCTTTACTTTTTTATTTTCTAAATCTTTATATACTAAAAAAAAATGCTCTATTTCTTTTTTTGTATGTAAAGAAATCTCATCAATATTATTTATAATATTATAATTAGGATCTGAAAGAGGAACACAAATAATTTTTTCATCTTCTCCTTTATCATCTATCATAAAAAAAATTCCTATAGGTTTCACTTTTATTAAACAACCTGGAATTGTAGGTTCTGTTAAAAAAACTAATACATCTAATGGATCTCCATCCATAGAAAGAGTTTTTGGAATAAAACCATAATCTGTTGGATAACTCATAGGAGAATACAAGACTCGATCTAATCGAATTAGATTATTTTTTTTGTCAAATTCATATTTGTTTCTGCATCCTTTGGGAATTTCAATAAGTGCATCAAAACTGATTTTCATAATTTTTATATTATATTTTTGTATAACAATTAAATCTTTCTAAATATAAAGCTACTTTTTTAGCAAAACAACCACCTAAAACACCATCTATTACACGGTGATCATAAGAATGAGATAAATAGATTTTATGTCTTATTCCTATTAAATCCCCTTCTGGTGTTTCTATTATCGACAATTTTTTTTGTATTAAACCTATTGCCATAATAGCAACTTGCGGTTGATGGATAATAGGGGTTCCAAAAAGATTTCCAAAGCTACCTATATTACTAATAGTATAAGTCCCCCCCTGAGTTTCTTCAGGTTTTAATTGATTAGATTTAGCTCTTTTTATTAAATCATTAATAATTTTTATTAATCCTATTAAATTATAAGAATCTGCATTTTTGATCACAGGAACAATTAAATTTCCGTCGGGTAAAGCAGTAGCTAATCCTATATGAATATTTCTTTTTTTTATTATACTTGTTCCATTTACAGAAATATTTATCATGGGTAGATCTTTTATAGCTTTTACTACACATTCCACAAAAACGGACATTAAGGTTAATTTTTCTCCCGTATTTTTCTGAAAAGTATCTTTCATTTTATCTCTCCATTTTACTATATTAGTCACATCCGCCTCGACAAAAGAAGTTACATGTGCAGAAATATTTTTACTGCTAATCATATGTTCTGCAGTAATCCTGCGTATTCTATCCATTTCAATTATTTCTTCATTTTTATCATTATTTTTACTTCTAACACTATCATATTTAGGTACAACAGGACTGTTTTTTTTATTAAAACGAATATATTTTAATATATCTTTCTTAGTAACACGTCCTTTTTCTCCAGTTCCTTCTATCGTTTCCAATTCATAGAAACGGATTCCTTCTCTATGAGCAATAGTACGAACAAGAGGAGAATAAAAACGTTTTTTATTTTTTTCTATTGGCATGTTCTTTAAAAAAAATTTTTCTTCTGTTTCTAAAATAGCAATGAAACTCCCCACTTTAGCAACTTCATTGGGAGAAAATAGTTTCTTTTTTAAGATCCCATTTACAGGGGAAGATATTTCAGAATCTACTTTATCTGTAGCTATTTCTACTAAAAGATCTTCTTTTTTTATAGAATCTCCCTCTTCTTTTAACCAACGAATGATAGTAGCCTCAGCTATACTTTCACCCATGGCTGGAAGGGGCAAATTATACTCGGCCATCTAGATTAATCGTTTTATATTTGTATATACTAATCAGATTTTACACGAAATAGAAAACTTACAAAATCAAAAATAACAAATTCATTTTAAAAAATGAAAATTCTTTCTTTAAATCAAATCAGAAAAGCAGATCAATATTGTATTGATTCCGAATCAATTTCTTCTGTTCAATTAATGGAAAGAGCAGCTAAAAATTGTTTTAATTGGATTATTCATAACAAATATTTTAAAATTAAAAAAATTCCATTCATAGTATTAGTAGGAAATGGAAATAATGGAGGAGATGGATTATCTTTATCTTATATGTTACATTTATATGGAGCAAAAGTTTCGGTATATGGAGTTAACATTTCTAATCATTTTTCAAATGAATTTTTAATCAACAAAAGAAAAGTATTACAACATGGAATAAATTTTAAAATAATTGATGAAGGTGAAAAATTCCCATTTTTTAATAAGGAAAGTTATATTATTGATGCTATTTTTGGAATAGGATTTAATCGTACAATTAATCAATATTGGAAATCTTTTTTCCATTATATCAACGAAAAAAAATTTAAAGCAGTTATATCCATAGACATTCCATCTGGACTTTTTATAGAAAAAAGTCATGAAATCTTTGAAGGAATAATCAAAGCTACTCACACTTTAACTTTTCAAGTACCAAAACTACCTTTTTTATTACCAAATTACGAAGATTATGTTGGGAAATGGTATTTAATAAATATTGGATGGAAAGAAAATTTTATTCGTAAAATACAAACGAATAATTTTTATATAGATGATGTATATATTCATGCTATATATAAAAAAAAAATAAGAAAGAAATTTTCACATAAAGGAAATTATGGACATGGAATGATTATAGGTGGAAGTTTTGGGATGATCGGTTCTGTTATTTTGTCCGCAACTGCTAGTTTTCGTTCTGGAATAGGAAAATTAAGTGTATATGTTCCTTTTGATGGATATCAAATTATACAAAATTCACTTCCAGAGGCTATTGTAAATACAGATAACACGAAAAAACATTGGATTAGTAATATTGTGATTCCTAATGAAAATATAAATGCAATAGGAATAGGAATGGGAATGGGAATACACCCCAAAACTGTGTACGCTCTAGAATCTTTTTTGTTAAAAAACAAAAAAATTCCTATGATAATTGATGCAGATGCCATAAATATATTATCACATAAATCACTATTATTGGATCTTATTCCGGAAGAAACCATTCTCACTCCACATCCAAAAGAATTTCAAAGATTATGTCGATCATGGAAAAATGATTATGAAAAATTACATCTCTTAAAAAAGATGTCTAGAAAATATAAAATTTTTATTGTGTTAAAAGGAGCTCATTCTGTTGTTTCAACGCCTGATGGAAATCTATACTTTAATAGTACAGGAAATACAGGTATGTCAACAGCTGGTAGTGGAGATGTACTCACTGGAATGATAATGAGTTTTTTATCTCAAGGATATTCTAAAAAAGAATCATGTATAATGGGTGTTTATTTACACGGATTAGCAGGAGATATAGCCTCAAAAAAATTAAGTGAAGAAGCTATCATGGCTAATGATATTATTAATCATATAGGGGAAGCTTATCTGAAGCTAAAAATTTAAGTTTATTTATTCAAATTTTTTTGTGTAAAATTTATATGTAATGGTATATAATAAAATTATGATTGTTGTCAACAAACAAATTTTAGAAATAAAATCTCCATATTTAATGTAAAAAGTTTTATTTCTATTGAGAAATATTTTTTTATACAAAAAACCTTCCTTTCCATAAGGAATATATGACATAATTTCTCCTTTTTCGTCAATAAAACAAGAAATCCCTGTATTTGCAGATCTAGCTACACATTTTCGATTTTCAATCGCTCTAATACGAGCGTAATACATATGTTGTTTATGTCCTTGTGATAACCCCCACCATCCATCATTAGTAATAATGATCATTAATTCTACATTTTTTTTTCTAAAAAAACTAGAAACATATTCTCCAAAAACAGATTCATAACAAATAATAGGAGCTATTTTTATACCCAAATAAGGATATTTAAAAACAGAAGGATCCTTTTCTTTTCCAAGTTCCATTACAGTTCCTCCAAAATTAAGTAATATATTTCCTAATATAGGTGAAAAAATTTTTTTATAAGGAAAAGTTTCTACTGCTGGAACTAACTTAGATTTATGATGAAATTCAATATTTTCATTACTTCCTATTTGAATTACAGAATTAAAAATATCTACCCATTGTGTATTTTTTTTTTCTTTTTGAAAAATAGGAATGGAAGTTTCACTTTTATTTTTACGATATAAAGTATATAATTCTACTCCTGTTATAAACACTGTATTTGGAGATTTATTTTTTAAGTAATCTTGAAAAGTAGAAATGATTTTGTTTTTATTTATATCTTTTATTCGTATTTTGTTTCCTTTTCCTGGAAACATGGTTTCAGGAGCTATAATAATCATAGATTCCTTAGATATTTTTTGATCTATTAATTTTTTTAATTTGAAAATTAATTCATCTGTTGAAATACGGTATTTTTTATTATATGGATCTATATTGGGCTGTAAAATTAATACATTTGCAGTACGTTCATGTTGATTCCTTTTATATTTTATATATATAAGATTTGAAATAAAAATCATGAAAAAAATGATTCCTATATTGAAAAATATTTTCTTATATAAGAATAAGATATTTTTATCATTTTTATACTGAAAAATGGATTCTGTCAATCCAATATTGACTATCCATATCCATATAGACCCTCCTAAAATTCCTGTATACTCATACCACTGAATCCATTCCGTACGATTAGCAAAACCATTTCCTAAATTTAGCCATGGCCAAGATAATTCCCATTCTAAATGCATTTTTTCAAATGAAATCCATAAACAAATTAAAAATACATATCCTATTTTTTTGTTTTTTACATGTTTTTTTATACATGAATAAAAAGAAAAAATAATTGACATAAAAAGAGCATTAAGTAAAACAGGGGCTAAATAAGCTTCTATTGCAAAAGTTCCATTAGCTCTTTTTGCATAAGATAACCACCATGTAGAAATAGCATTCCATGTTAAAAAAGTAATAAAAGAAAATAATAAAATAGAAAATAAAGAATGATTCAAATAATTTTCTATATATAATAAAGGAATAAAAGCGATAAACAAATATATAGGAGAACCATAAGTGGGCCATCCCAGTCCTAATAATACGCCGGAAAATACACTGTATATAAAAAATTCAACTTTTTTTATTTGTGTAAAATTTAATGAATATAAATAAAATAAGTGGAGCTGGCGGGATTCGAACCCGCGTCCAAAAAAGCAGTATAAAAGATTTCTACATATTTATCCAAAAAAATTTTTACATTTTTATCCAAGTTTTGGATCCAGAATAAAAACTGAAGATTCAAAATATAGTTTCAGAAAACTTAAGAATCATCTGTTTTCTTATCCTTAAGACTTTTTCAGTACCTCTGTATCAGAAATTATAAGGAATAATTTCTGAGAGATATTTTGCTTCTGCATTTTTTGCAGATTAAGCTATAATGTATTTGTTAAAAAACATTAAGCAGCAAAAGCGTATTCTTTTTCGCCATTTATATATTCTGTAACGCTTGATTTACGTGTAAGACCTTACGTAACACGATATGCTTTCTTTTATTACTCATCTTTCTGTCAAATCCAAAATCAGCCCCTAATTTTTAAAATCATTATTTATACACTAATTTTAGATCAAACTAGTTTGATCTAATGCATCCATTCTTATAAAGATAAATAATAAAACAGTAAAAGACCAAAGAGAAGATCCTCCATAACTAAAAAAAGGAAGAACAATCCCTATGGTAGGGAAAAGCCCCATAACCATCCCTAAATTAATAATTAAATGAATAAAGAGAATATTTCCAACTGAATATCCAAAAATTCTTCCAAAAACATCTTTTTGTCTTTCAGATAAAAAATAAATACGACTAATAAATAATAAATAAAATATAATCAGAATTACACTTCCTATAAAACCCCATTCTTCTCCTACTGTACAAAAAATATAATCAGTATGCTGCTCAGGAACAAATTTTCCTTTTGTAACAGTTCCTTTTTGATATCCTTTTCCAAAAAATTTTCCAGAACCAATAGCTGTTTTAGAATATAACAAATTATATCCTACATTATCTCTATATTTCCTATCAAATTCATTTTGAAATAAAATATTGATTCTATCTTTATGATGTTGTTTTAAAAATTTTTGAAAAAAAAATGGAGAAAAAACAGAAAAAACTGAAAAACTAATAAATAAAAATATATAAAAAAATAAATCAATAAATAATATCTTTTTCTTAAAAAGAAAGAAAAAAACAAAACTAATAAATAAAATTAGAACTACAATCCAAGGAGATAGATTTAACGAAATTATAAACAAAAAAATATAAAACAAAAAATAAAGTATAAAATAAATAGATAATCCTTCTCTGTATAAAGTAAGAAGAAAAGAGGAAAAAACTATAGAAGAACCAGGATCAGGTTGTAAAAGTATCAAAAAGGCAGGTAATACTAATATGACAAATATATGTAATAATCCTTTATTATTATTTTCGATATCTTCTTGACTCATAATATGAGCGATCATTAAAGATGTTGATATTTTAGCTAACTCAGATGGTTGAAAACTAATAGAACCAAAAACATACCAAGATTTTGACCCATTTATATTTTTTCCGAAAAAAAATACTCCAATCAAAAGAAACAACGTAAATAAAAAGAAAAATGGAGTTATATGCTTATAATGAATAGGCTTAAATAGAAAAATAATAAATATAAAAATAAAACTTAATAATATCCATATTAATTGTTTTTCTGCTTTTTCTGGAGATACGGAATATAAATTCATATACCCAAAAAAAATCATAATAATATAAATAAAAACAACCCCCCAATCTATGTTTCTAAACAATATTTTATTTCTTTTTACCAAGATAATTTTTTGTGTAAAAATTATTTAATTTTTTCATTTTTGCTATTGAACTATATATTTTTTTCAGTCCTGAAGTCATTATTCTTTGTTCCATATTTTTTCTAATTACATTATTTTTTATATATTTCTCTGCAATAAGACTAGCAATAGGCCCAGCCCAACGAGATCCAAATCCTCCATTTTCTATTATAACAGAAATAGCGATTTTAGGATCTTCTACTGGGGCAAACAATATAAAAATAGAATGATCGGGTAAAGAAACTATTTTATGATTCACTTTAATAAAATTTTGAGCCGTTCCTGTTTTTCCAGCCATTCTAATGTCGGATGATTTAAAATTTTTTCCAGTTCCAATAATGAAAACTTTTTCCATTCCACTAATAATCAAATCAAAATATTTACTTTTAACTTTTGTGTATTTAGCTACAGTATAATTAGGATTTGATATAGGTTGATGATTAATTCGTTTTACTATATGTGGAGTATAAAAAAAACCTCTATTTGCTATAGCACATACCATATTAGCTAATTGCATAGGAGTTACATTAATCTCTCCTTGACCTATACTATTAGAAATAATCGTGATAGCATTCCATTTTGTTGTTCCATATTTTTTATTATAATAATCTCCAGAAGGAATAACACCTTTTTCTCCTGTAGCTAAATCGTTATATAAGTAATTTCCAAAACCGAAACTTTTAATAATATCACACCATTCATTAACTCCTTTTGTTAAATTTTTAGGATATTTTTCTATAACACGTTTATAAACTTGAGCAAAATAATTATTACAAGAAACAGCCACCGCTGTTTCTATCCCTATAGGGAATCCATGAATTCCAGAATGGCAATGAATTCTTTTTCTTCCATATTTAAATCCCTTATAACATATAAAAGTAGTATTGGGATCTACAACTCCCATTTGTAGACCTGCTAATTCAGTAAGTAATTTAAATGGAGAAGCAGGTGGATAACGGGCCTGTGTACTTCTATCAAATAAAGGATTATCTATTGTATCTTTCATTAATTTTTGAAATTCTTTAGAACGATTTATACCTACAAATAAATTAGGATTATTAATAGGGCTAGAGACCAAGGATAAAATTTCTCCATTTTTAGGATTTATAGCAACGATTCCTCCCTTTTTTTGATACATAAGCTGTTCTGCATAATTTTGTAAATTCCAGTCTATGGTTAAAGAAATATCATTTCCACTAACAGCTTTTATATTATTTTTTCTATTATTATAACTTCCAATAATACATCCTTTTCTATCTCTTAACCAATATTTTACTCCTTTTTTTCCTCTCAAAATTTTTTCATAAGATTTTTCTACTCCAGCCCAACCAATAAAATCTCCTATTTGATAATAATTAGATTCTTTTTTAATATCTTTTTGAGTAACTTCTCCTATATATCCTAAAATATTGGCTGAACTTTCTACTTTATAATCCCTAAGAGAACGTTTTGTCCAATCAAAACCTTTATATTTATAAAGTTTCTCTTGTATAGTAGCAAATTTTTCCTTTGAAATAAAAGGTAAAAAAACGGATGGTAAATACTTAGAATAAGCTTTTGCTTTTTCTAAATTTTTAGAAAAAGTATTTTTCTCAATTCCTACAAGATTGCAAAATTCCACGATATTGAAATGTTCATCTATAAGAATAGGAATAACTATTAATTCATAAATAGATTTGTTAAAAACCAATAAATTTTCATTTCTATCAAAAATAGATCCTCTTTCAGGAATAATAATTTCTTGTTTGATAGAAGTATTAAAAGCATTTAAAATATACTTTTCCGTATATATTTGTATATAAAATAGTCTGATTATAAGAATTAGGGCTACAGAACTTAATAAAATGTAAAATTTATATAATTTTTTCAATGTTTAATTTTTTTGAAAAAAAAATATATAATACATAAAATAGTTGTAAAAATACTGCTAAATATTGTTCTAAATAAAACAATTTGATTGAAAATATTTCCCTTAAATATTCCTAATATTAACAAAGAAAAATAATGTGTAAGAACTAATGAAAATATATAAAGTGTTTTTCTAACAAAAGGCAATTCATAAATTGAAAAATCGTTTCTATTTATAAAATTTTTTCCATCAAAAAACTGTAAAAATTTCAATCTTAAAAAAGCAGATAAAGTAGAAGAAAAAGCATGAATTCCTCCAGAATTCATACAATGATCAATTACCCATCCTATTAAAAATGATAGAAATAAAAATACAAACCTATTTTCATTATATGGATATATTAATATAAAAAGAATATATATATAAGAATAGAATTCTGAAAATAAAGGATTTAATATTGATATTTGAATTAAACAAAAAATAAAAATATAAAATATAGAAATAATAAAACTTTTGAGTAAATTCATTATTTATTTTCAACTTTATAAAGCTGAAGATCATTCCATTCTTTTTTAAAAAAATTTTTCACAACATAAGCGTTTTCTATAGTAGAAAAATTAGCCATGAGTTTTACTTTTATAATATAATTAGCATGTTCTTCATCAAATTTATAAGAATGGACTTTTCCTATTGGAATTCCTTCAGGAAAAGTAGCGGATTTTCCATCTGTTTCTACAATATCTCCTTTATGTATAGTGGAATGTCTTGGAATATCATATAAAATTACATATTCATGATCTACTCCATCCCAACTAAGAGTTCCAAAGCACTTATTTTTCTTTAACCTAGCATTAACTTTAATTTTGGGGTTTAAAAGAGAAATTGCTATACTAAAATGTGGAGAAGTTTTGATTATAATTCCTGCAATACCATTAGATAATATAATTCCCATATCTGGTTTTATCCCGTCTATATTTCCTTTGTTGATTGTTATATAATTATCTTGTTCGTGAATACTATTATTTATAATTTGTACTGGAGTAAAAGTATACTGTTGTAAATAATTAATATCTTCTTCTTTAAAATCTTTAGATATTTTTCTTATTTTATAAGATATTTGAGCGTCACGTAACTTTCTATTTTCATTTAGAAGTTTTTGATTTTCAATTTCTAGTAAAAAATAACTACGCAGTTTATAGATAGTTTCATAAATTTTCCCAATTATAAAATTGGAAGAACCAGCATAAATATATTGATGAAATTTTGAATTTGAAAAAGAAAGAAAAATAGCAGAAAATTCTAGTAAAAAAAAGAAAATAATAAAACGCCATTTTAAAAAAAAATTAATAAATTCACGCATAAGATTAGTCTCCTATTTCATTAAAAATGTAAATTTATCAATATTTTTTAACGCTACTCCTGTTCCTTTTACCACAGCCCTCAAAGGATCCTCAACTAAGGAAACAGAAAGTCCGGTTTTATTGGATATTCTTTTATCTAATCCTCTTAAAAGAGATCCTCCTCCAGCCATATATATTCCTGTTTTGTAAATATCTGCGGCGAGTTCCGGTGGAGTTCTAGAAAGAGTTTCCATGACAGCATCCTCAATTCGTAAAATTGATTTATCTAAAGCAGGAATTGTTTCTTTATAAGAAAGATTCATTTCCTTAGGTTTTCCTGTAGGGAGATCTCTTCCTTGTATATGAATATCCTCCGGAGGAGTTTCTATAGATTCCATAGCCGCTCCTATGTCTATTTTTATTTTTTCTGCAGTTCTTTCTCCAATGTACAGATTATATTTAGAACGAAGAAAATAGGCAATGTCATTAGTAAAAACATCTCCAGCTATTTTTATAGATTTTTGACATACAATTCCACCTAAAGCTATGACTCCACATTCTGTGGTCCCCCCTCCTATGTCAATGATCATATTTCCTTCTGCTTTAGTTACAGAAATTCCTGAACCAATAGCAGCTGCCATGGGTTCTTCAATAAGATAAACTTCTTTAGCGTTAAGATGCTGAGCTGAATCTTTGACTGCCCTTTTTTCCACTTCTGTTATTCCGGATGGAATGCAAATAACCATTGTTAATGATGGAGTAAAAAATTTATTATTGACTCCTGGAATTTTCTTAATAAATTCTTTAATCATAAGTTCTGCTACTTGATAATCTGCAATTACCCCATCTTTCAATGGTTTGTATATTTTAATATTTTCATGTGTTTTCCCTTGCATTTGTTTAGCTTCTTCTCCTACAGCTAATACTTTTTTTGTTCTTACATCTATAGCTATTATTGAAGGAAGATCAACTATTACTTTGTTATTATGCATAATCAATGTATTTGCTGTTCCTAAATCTATAGCTATTTCTTGAGTAAAAAGATTCTTCATAAAATCTACTACTAATCCCATTAATATTTTTTTTTATGAAAATATCCACCTAATTTAAAAATAAAATTACAGTTTTTCAGTATATTAAATATGTTATAATAATTTTTATTTTGAAAGAACATGATGTATTCTTGTTGCAAGGGAGCAATAAAAAAGATAAAAAAAAATATTTGGATAAATCTTTAATTTTAATATCTCAAAAAATTGGTAAGATTATTAAAATGTCATCATGTTTCGAAAGCGAAGCATGGAATATGAAAAATTATTCTATTTTTTATAATAGAGCTTTACATATAAAAACAAATTATTCTCCTATTGATCTTTTAAAAGAGATTTCGAATGTAGAATTCCTTATAGGAAGAAGAAAAAATTCTTGTAAAGGAGAGTATCAAAATCGAGAAATAGATATAGATATTTTATTTTATGATCATATTATTATATGTAGTTTCATTTTGACAATTCCTCATCCATTATTACATTTACGAAGATTTGTTTTAGAGCCTATGTGTGAAATAGATCCAAATAAAAATCATCCAATATTTAATTTAACTATCTTAGAAATGTTAGGGGTATGTATGGATAAATTATATGTAAAAAAAATTTTATAATAAACTTTACTTATTAAATAAATCAATTTGCATAAAATTCGGATTTCTGTCTATATCATATTATTTATTTTTTCTATCTCTATCTTTTACGGAAATGAAAAAAATGATGATTTTATTGATAATCATCAAAAAAACGATTTTTCTTTTATAAAAAATGTTTTAAAATATAAATCAAATATACAAGAACATGATATAAAAGAAGGAAAATCATATTTAAGAGGACAAGCTTCTATAGAATATGATAACACAAAAATTGAAGCAGATTATATAGAATTTAGTTGGAAAAATGGAGATTTGTATGCTTTATCAAAAGATAAATCTGTTCTTTTACAAAGAAAAAATAAACAATATTTTTTCAAAAAAATTCACTTTAATTTAAATCATAAAATAGGAGAAGGTAAGAACTTCTATATAAAAGAAAAAAATCATATTGTAATAGCTAATGATATTTTGAAAAAAAAAGAGGATATTTTAATGAAAAAAATTATATATATATCAGATCCCTTTTTTTTGAAAAAGAAAGATAATTTTCCTGATTTTTATTTAAAAACAGATTATTTAAAATATTCTTATTTGAAAAAATATATTTTTTCAGGCCCAATTTTTTTCTATTGGTATAGAGTTCCAATGCCTATTTTTTTTCCTTTTTTATACATGCCTATAAAATTGAAACAAGCATCTTCTGGTATTATATATCCAAAATTCGGAATTCAGAATAAAAAAATTTACATGGAAGATTTAGGATTATTTTTTCCTATTTCTGATTTTTTAAATTTTAGGATAAATGCTTCCATATATAATACTGAAGAATGGAAAATTAAAACAAAGATAGAATATAAATTAAGATATTCTTATCATGGATTTATTAATTTTGATTATCAAAATATGTTAAATCAACAAAAAAATTATCTGTTTCAATGGAAACATAATTCAGATTTTAAATCAAATTCTGAAATAAATTTCAATGCAAATATTAATTATAACAATATTATTTTACATAATAAAAATAAAAATGAGGATTTTTCTTATATCAACATAAGAAAAAAATTTTATAATTATTTGTGGTTTATCGATATTTATATGATTCAAAATCATGATAAAAAGAAAATAAAATTTATAATTCCAGAGTTAATTTTACATACAAATAATATACTTTTTAATGATAAAAAAAATTATTTTTTAAATCAGGTAAATGTTGAAAATAGATTACAATTCTATAATTTTATAAATTTTCATAAAACAAAAACAACATATTTTCATGCTGGATTTAATCACAATATGAGCATGAATACTTATTTTTCTTTTTTTTATCCTTATTTTAAGATTTCATCTAAAATTTTATATGAGGATTTTTATGCGTGGAATTTTCCACACTTTCATGTTTCAAGTTTAAAAAAAATAAATTTTTCAACAAATATAGTATCTATTCCATTTTATAAAATTTGGAAATTAAAAAATAGTATTCTATTAAAACATCAAATCGAACCGATTTTATCTTTTCATATGATATACTTTCCTACTATTTCTTATGACGTAAAAAATCATCTTGAAAAAAGAATAAATTTGATTTTAAATAACGATTGGATAATCAAAAATTCATGGAATCACGTTGATGTTCCTAAAAAAATAGAATTTATAAAAGAAATAAAGGCCTCATTTATTATTGATCGTAATTTCATAAAATGGGATAATTTTCATGTTATGGGGAATACTGATTTAGCAAAAAATTTAGAAGTAAAATATAAGGCAGGAATAAATTTTTCTAAAAAAGAAAAAGAAAA